>NZ_JBHUDD010000060.1:0-510 GCF_042677865.1 Lacimonas salitolerans
GGCCAGCCGGGCGGATCTGTTTGCGACGCTCGATCGCCCGAACCTGCAGCCATTGCCAGCAGAACCCTATGTCTTTGCGCGCTGGAAACGTGCCCGTGTTGGGCCGGATTATCACATCGAGGTGGATCGCTGCTGGTATTCTGTGCCGTTCAGCCTGATCCGGCAGGTGGTTGACGCGCGCATCACCCACAGAACCGTGGAAGTCTTCCATCGCGGCATGCGCGTCGCCAGTCACCTGCGGGACCCCGGGCGCCGTAGCCATATCACGGCGCCGGAGCATATGCCTTCGGCTCACCGCCGCTATGCGCAATGGTCGCCTGCGCGGATCCTGAGCAGTGCTGCTAAGCTGGGGCCATCGGTCGCTGCGTTTTGTGACATCGTGATGCAGGACAGGCCGCATCCTGAGCAGGGCTTCCGGACCTGCCTGGGCATACTGTCGCTGGCCAGAAGCTTTGAGCCGCAGCGGATCGATGCTGCGTGTCGGCGCGGGATCAGCATCAAGGCCCGGTC
>NZ_JBHUDD010000061.1:0-518 GCF_042677865.1 Lacimonas salitolerans
CCCTGTTCCACGACCTTGACGAGAGCAAACTACTCTTTGCCTGTGAGGGGCGCGATGCAGACACCATCAAGACCTTTGCCGAAAGCTTCCCGCGCCACTCTTGTGATCGAGGATCAGGCGCTGCCCTTTACAGGTGGCCAGTAGGTCAATGATCCCGTTGAATTCCGCACCCGATGCTTCACGTCTCTGGATCGGCACCTCGCACTCGATCTGCGTATAGCCCGCAGCCGTCAGCCACTGCTTAAGCGCGTCCGCCTGTGCCTGCAGCCCATCCAGCGTCAGCTCGTCAAAGCCCGTAGCCGCAGACAAACGCGGACGCAGATCCGGGCGCAGCAAGAGAACGCGCATCGCCTTGTGAAGAGCGGTGCCAAGCGCGTTGCGGGCCGCCATAACAGCGGGCGCGTCAAGCCAGCCTGTTGCGCTGATCCGGACGGGTACGCGCCTGGAACGCCGAGCACGGCCCCGAACAAGAAGTTATTTTCCGGCAGGTCCATACGCCTGGCAAGATGGGCCTGTCG
>NZ_JBHUDD010000062.1:0-523 GCF_042677865.1 Lacimonas salitolerans
CTACCCCCCGGGTGGGTCATTTTTAAATGATCACGATGGGTCAGTTTTGAATGCAGATTGACACCCTACCTTCCAAATGAATTTTCGAAAAAACAGGGAAAAATACTTCGGCATAGTCAAATTGGACCAATCTTATTTTCGAACAACGATTACGGCACAGCGGATCTCTCTGTCAGCGGCCCAATGTTTGGAGACGAAGAACTTGAACACGATCCCGTTTGATCGCGCGAAGCCGACGGACAGGACTGTCGCGCCAGCATCGGCGTTCCGTGAAACAAGATCTTCGCATCACTCACGGCCGGATCACGCAGGATGAAAAAATCGGCCTCACCCGATTCCTGTCAGAAAATGAATGAACCCAATTCCTCAACTCCAAAGACCGGAGGTTCAGGATGACTATTCGCACACAACCGATAGCAGTCAAAGAAAGAACTGCTGCCGCCTGTAGCGCGACAAACTTGATGAGAAGAGCGCGTCAATCAGGATGAGAATCCTTGGTCGCGACGCTTGAGAAGATGCCGCC
>NZ_JBHUDD010000063.1:0-589 GCF_042677865.1 Lacimonas salitolerans
CAACCGCCACGAAAATCTGCTGATCACTGGCCCAACAGGCTTAGGAAAAAGCTGGATTGCGTGCGCCCTCGGAAACAAGGCCTGCCGTGATGATCGGCGCGTCGTCTATCACCGCGTGCCCCGCCTGTTCCAGATGCTGGCCATCGCCAGAGGCGACGGGCGGCATGCCCGCGTTCTCAAGGCGATCGAACGCACTGAGTTGCTGATCCTCGACGATTGGGGGCTGTCAGTTCTGACACCAACAGAGCGCCGCGACTTGCTGGAAATCCTTGATGACCGCCAGGGCCGCGGCTCAACCATCGTGACCAGCCAGTTGCCTGTCGATCAATGGTTTGAGGTGATCGGAGATCCCACCCTCGCAGATGCCATCCTTGACCGGCTGGTCCACAATGCACACCGCCTGACGCTCACCGGCGACAGCATGCGCAGAAAAATGACCACGATGAAAACGCTTGACCAAGGCGCCCAGCCCTGACTCTATGAAACCCGTTGGCCAGCCTGCCCGAGGGCGTGAAATGGCTGCCCGCGATGCCGTGAAACGCGTGCCCGAGATCACGCGAAATCACTGCCCAACTTCCGCGAAATGCGC
>NZ_JBHUDD010000064.1:0-590 GCF_042677865.1 Lacimonas salitolerans
GAGAAGTTTTGTCGCGGCGGTGTCGCTGTCGAAATGTCCGCGGTTCTTGGTGATTTTCCGGAGCTGGAAGTTGATGTTCTCGATCAGGTTTGTGGTGTAGACGATTCTGCGGAGTTCGGGCGGGTAGTCGAGGAACGGCGTGAAGTCGCTCCAGGCGTGCCGCCAGACTTGGATCGCGGCCGGGTATTGCGCACCAAAGTCTTTGTCGAACTGGTTGAGTGCAATTTCTGCTGACTCGAGTGTCGGCGCGGTGTAAATTTCACGCATGGCCGCGGCGACTTTCTTGCGGTCGCCGTAGGAGATGAACCGCATGGCGTTGCGGATCACGTGCACGACGCAGGTTTGGACCACGGTGTCGGGAAAAGCGCCGCGGATCGCGTCGGGCAGTCCGGTCAGGCCGTCGCAGCAGGCGATCAGGATGTCTTTCACGCCGCGGTTGCGCAGGTCGGTGACGACCTTGGCCCAGAACTTCGCCGCTTCGGTGTCGGCGATCCAGAGCCCGAGGGCGTGTTTGCGGCCTTCTATGTCCACGCCGACGGCCAGATAGGCGACCTTGGAGGTGACCACGCCCTTGTCCTTGACCCGCAGCC
>NZ_JBHUDD010000065.1:0-622 GCF_042677865.1 Lacimonas salitolerans
CCCAACATTACAGAATCCAACTCAGGCTCAGACGCAAGCGCGCTCAAACACACCGATCGGCCCAAAAGCGATTCCCCTGGGGGAGGGTGGCGAGGTCGCTGAAGGTTGCCGTGGCAATCAGCGCGGCAATGGCAATTCCCGTGAATAACAAACGCGCAAAAAAGGGATGCCAGTTTTTGTCCAGCCGCTCAAATAGGTTAACTATTGCACCTGCGAAGGCACCTCCACATATTCCAATTATTGTACTGACGATTGGATATGCCACTGCCACCGCTACTGGGAATGGGAGTGCCAATGGGAGAGCTACTGTCACTGTTAGAAGGACGGTGATCAGGAATACAAATAATACTATGACGATTGCGAGTGTTGAAATCCCCGCGAGTGCTATTGCTCCTGCCACTGCGCCTGCGCCTGTAACTGCGAATTTGACTGCGACTGCGAGTGCAAGTGTGAGTGCGCCTAGAGCCAACAAGCCCCGAACCTGTTGGAGAACACGTACCGGGCTGGCTGAAAGCCAGAATTTGCATACTTTTGCGGCTGCTAGGGCCTGTTGACGTTCATCTGAGGCGAATAACGGTCGCTGCGAGGGCTATGAAGGCTGAGAAACTGCTGTCTGTCTTGC
>NZ_JBHUDD010000066.1:0-652 GCF_042677865.1 Lacimonas salitolerans
CTTTGCTACCCCCCGGGTGGGTCATTTTTAAATGATCACGATGGGTCAGTTTTGAATGCAGATTGACAGCTCAGGCAGAATGGACAGCGGCACAAAGGCAGGTTCTGGCGCATCGGATCTTCCGGTCTCCGGCAAGATTTGCTCAGGCAACCGAAGAAGCCCCTCTCGTGCCTGCCTGCGCCAATCTGAAAGCTGGTGCGGAACAAGATCATGGCGACGGGCGACATCCACAACCCGGGCCCCGGGCTGAAAGCTCTCCGCCACAATCCGCGCCTTCACGTGATCAGGCCATCGGCGGTTCCCGCGCCGGGGCTCAACCACGTCACACCGCCCAACAAAACCATCCCCACCATCCACCATGAAAAACCTCCGTCCGCCAACGCAAACCTTCTCGCAGGCGCGTCAGGCATCAGGAATGCGTCAAATCAATGGGACGGAAACGGCGCTTACACTGCAACCTCAAAGACTTCCGCCGCATCGCCATGCGATCAGACAAGACCGATATCAGCTTCTCGGCCATGATTTGCGCCTGCGCTGCACTCATCAATTCTCGATGAATCTCAACAGACCCTAGTACTACAGTTGCGCATTATGGCGAGTCTTTCGATGTGCGATGGCGGCAGCGACTTGATGCTCGCGTCGCCACCGCGAC
>NZ_JBHUDD010000067.1:0-696 GCF_042677865.1 Lacimonas salitolerans
AGGGCGGCATCTTCTCAAGCGTCGCGACCAAGGATTCTCATCCTGATTGACGCGCTCTTCTCATCAAGTTTGTCGCGCTACATTGGGCGGCGTCTCCTGCACCGTCTTGGCGATGACCTTCAGTCGCGTTTCCATGGGTAGCGGCGGTACACGTGACGGTCGTGTCTTGTGGCGCTTGATACCGGCCACGCCTTCCTCAAGATACCGTTGTTCCCAGCGCCAGACCGTGGGTTTCGACGTCTTCGCGCGCCGCATGATCTCGAAGGTGCCATGACAATCCGCTGTCGCCAGCACAATCTCGGCGCGCCAAACAAGCTTGCGCGGCGTGTTGCGGTTGGTGGTCAGAGCTCGAAGCTCAGCACGGTCGGCGGGGCCAAGGTAAAGGCAGATGTCGGAGCGTCTCATGCCAGGAATGTGGCACATCAAGCCCCCGATGGGAATCCTATGTCAGGTGTCGAACACTAGCTCGGGAACGAAAAGCGGTTTAGGTCGTCAGATCACAGGGCATCCGGGTGACCTGATACCTGAATTAATAGTTGCCCAGGCGGGCTCCGCCGTCAAGAAGTGGTCTCTGCCATAGCAAATACAGGGTCAGCCGAGTTGCTGCCCTCACCGCAGGGCAATCGCTTTTGGCATTAAGCCATTGCTATGTTTGTGAGAATCGAGCGCAGGAAGGTGTCATCCCAGCCTGCGCGC
>NZ_JBHUDD010000068.1:0-775 GCF_042677865.1 Lacimonas salitolerans
AGGGCGGCATCTTCTCAAGCGTCGCGACCACGGATTCTCATCCTGATTGACGCGCTCTTCTCATCAAGTTTGTCGCGCTACAGAAAAGCAACAGCCATGCTTGCCAGTTGGTCGATCCCGGTTTTGCTGGCGGCTTTTGGCATGGCCGCCCTGGTCGTGCTGGTGACCGGCTTGCGGATCACGGGACTGGTGGACCGGCTGGCCGAACGCACCGGGATCGGCGAAGCCATCGCAGGGGCCGTTCTGCTGGGCGCGGCAACGTCGCTGAGCGGAACGATCGTGTCGATGACGGTGGCGTTCGACGGCCTTGCCTCGCTTGCCTATGCCAACAGCATCGGTGGCATTGCCGCTCAAACAGCGTTTCTGGCGGTTGCCGACATCGTCTATCGCAAGGCCAATCTAGAGCATGCCGCGGCCGATCTAGCGAACATCTTTCAGGCAATCGTGCTGATCGTGCTGCTGACCTTGCCCCTGATTGCCAGCACCCAGCCCGAGTTCACTGTCTTTGCCATCCATCCCGTGTCGCTGGTGATCCCGGTCATCTATGTCTCGGCCCTGCTGGCCACCCGCGTCTTGCGCGACACGCCGATGTGGCTGCCGGTCAAGACCGATGACACCCGCGAGTACACGCCAGAGAACGAGAGCGACGAGGCACGCAAAACGAGCACCACATGGCTTTTCCTGACCTTTTTCGCTGTGAATCGGCATGCAAAAGTGACCCACTTGGGTGGGTTATGATCATCTAAAACTGACCCACCTGCATTGTTAACATCCG
>NZ_JBHUDD010000069.1:0-793 GCF_042677865.1 Lacimonas salitolerans
AACATGAAGCGCCGCTGCGCGAGATCGGCTTCCGTCTGGGCACGCTCGATTGCGCGGCTGCGTAGCTGGTCGGCTTCTTCGTGGCGCGCTTCGATCTCCTTGCGGACTTCGAGCGCCAGTTCGACGGCAGCGGGCGTCATCTGCTGGGCGATGAGCTGGCCGACGGCTTCGTCGATCGCATGCCCGGCGATCGACTGGCATGACGGGTCACCGCGATAGCTATGGGCGCGATCGCAGACGTACCACGATTCCTGTCGGCCACGCCGCGCCGCGTAGCGAACGCGGAAATGCCTGCCGCATTGCCCACATACGGCCCTACCTTGCAACAATGCGGAACCCTCCCTGGGGATCGACGCGCGTGCGTCCTTGTATCCGTGCCCATTCGCTTCGAGGATCTTCAGGTTCTCCTGGTGCTGCTCCCAGCTGATATAGCCGGGATGAGCGTCGGGGATGCAAGCAAGCCAGTCGTCGTTGTCGCGCGCCCGCACAGTCTTTTTGCCATCGATGGTGCGGCGGAACTGTCGCCGACCATAAGCATAAGCACCGGCATAGCGCGGATTGTGCAACACGCGCACTGCGGTCGATGCAGTCAGCGGCCGGAATACCGTCTGGCTGTTGTGCAGGCGCGAGGGGAACAGCAGGCCTTCCGCGCGAAACGCCTTGACGGTCTGGGAGGCGGAGCCGACGCGCGCAAAGGTTCCGAAGAAATGGGCGATGGTTTCCCGGACCTGCATGTCCGGATCAAGTGCCACGTTGCCGAGATCGTCGTAGACCAGCCCGGTTGGCAGGGGGC
>NZ_JBHUDD010000070.1:0-815 GCF_042677865.1 Lacimonas salitolerans
GATGTGATCGCTATCGACGGCAAGGCGTTGCGCGGCGCACGCGACAGGACCGAGGGAGCGCGGACGCGGATGATGGTGTCAGCCTACGCCACGCGGCTGCGCCTGACGCTGGCCACGGTTCCGGCGGATCGCGGCACAGAACTGGAGGCTGCGATCGAAGCACTGGGTCTGATCGCGCTGCGGGGGAAGATCGTGACCGGCGATGCATTGCACTGCAATCGCCGTACGGTTGAGGCGATCAACGCGCGTGGTGGCGATTGGTGTCTCGCCCTGAAGGGTAACCAAGAGTCGCTTCTGTCCGATGCGCGCGGCTGCTTCAGCGGCGCCATCGATCCTCGGCAGCGGGCGATGACCGAGGAGAAAAGTCATGGACGTAGAGAGGTCCGAAAGGCAACGGTCGTATCGGCCAAGTCATTGGGAGAATATCACGAATTCCCAGGACTGAAGGCGTTCGGACGGATCGAGGCAACCCGCGAGGTAGATGGACAGGTCGCTTCCGAGACACGCTATTTTGCGATGTCGTGGATGCCCAAGCCTGACATCCTTCTCACCACGGTCCGGGATCACTGGATGATCGAAAACGCCCTGCACTGGCAGCTTGACGTCTCCTTCCGGGAAGACGCCGCACGCAACCGGAAGGATAATGCCCCGGGCAACATCGCCGTACTTCGGAGGCGCGCCCTCGATGTCGTCAGACAGGACAAGTCGAAGTCGTCACTGTCGATCAAGCTCAAGCGCGCAGGCTGGGATGACACCTTCCTGCGCTCGATTCTCACAAACATAGCAATGGCTTAATGCCAAAAGCGATTGCCCTG
>NZ_JBHUDD010000071.1:0-816 GCF_042677865.1 Lacimonas salitolerans
ATCCCAGCAAGCCGCTTCCTGCACGCTTCAGGCCAGAAAACCCGCCCTGAACCGCGGAAAACGACGAAAAATCGAGGTGCCCTATAGTAGCTCAACCGCCTCGCTGAGCTGTTCCGCATTCACGTCGATGTAGCGTTGCGTGGTCGAGATGTGACTATGCCCTGCCAAAGCTGCCAGCAAGCGCACACCTACGCCCTTGTTGGCCAATCTGGTGATGTATGTGCGACGACCTGAATGGCTGGATGCGTCTTTCAAGCCCACCGCTTTGTATATGTCCAAAAACAGCTGGCACATTGTGTTTGCTGAGAAGTGCCCGCCCTTTTGGCTTTCAAACAGGGCACGATTTGGATCGCTCAAGTTCAAGCCAGCAGCATAATCCGCCAATGCCCGACGCAAGCGCTGGTTCACATACACAGTGCGTGTTGCACCCCCCTTGCTCTGTGCCGCAGACAGGATGAATTGTGTTCGCACAGCGCCCGTGTCGTCAAATACGTCCCCACGTGTCAGTGCGGCGATTTCCTTGGCCCGTAGCCCTGCGTAGAAGCTGAACAGCACAATGGTTTGGTCGCGTGTTGGATGACGGCGGCTGCGGCAGTACTGTATAACCCTGCGCAGCTGAGCTTCGTTCAATGTCTGTGCTTGGCGCATGTGCAAATCCCCAAAAACCTCATGTTTTCATATGCTTGACTATAAAGCCTGAGGTTTTGGTTGGTCGACCTAAAATGGTGGAAGTTGGTCACTCAATGAATTCAATGACTTAGGTGAAAATCTCACACAATGCTGATTGTATGAGGTTTTGGCACGTTATGTTGGGGC
>NZ_JBHUDD010000072.1:0-820 GCF_042677865.1 Lacimonas salitolerans
CTACCCCCCGGGTGGGTCATTTTTAAATGATCACGATGGGTCAGTTTTGAATGCAGATTGACAATCTCCGGTGACGGCGGGGATGACAACATCCAGGGCGGTGCCGGCGATGACACCATCTTTGGTGGCAACGGCGACGACCGGATCGAAGGCAACGACAATGCCGACTGCATCTCGGGCGGCGCTGGCGACGACATGATCTGGGGCGACAACGCCGATGGCGACTATGCTCAGGGCCATGCAAGTGACACCATCTCGGGTGGCGACGGCAACGACACCATCTATGGCGGTCAGGACGACGATATCGTGACCGGCGATGCTGGCGATGACCTCATCTATGGCGACGAGGGCAACGATACCCTTGCCGGCAACGATGGTGACGATGTCATCTACGGTGGCAGCGGTGCCGACCACATCCGCGGCAACGACGGCGACGACACGCTTTACGGCAACAGCGGCGACGACATCATGGCGGGCGACAAAGGCAACGACGTGATGTACGGCGGCCACGGCGACGACTGCATGGATGGCGGCGACGGCAAGGACAGGCTGTTCGGCGACAAGGGCGACGATGTCCTTGACGGCGGCAAGGGCAATGACATGCTCGACGGCGGCGACGGCGACGACTTCCTGTATGGTAACGATGGCAATGACGTGCTTCATGGCGACCGCGGCCAGGCCGGAGGCGGCAGCGACACGCTGCTGGGTGGCGAAGGCAATGACAAGCTGTTTGGTGGCAAGGGCGACGATTGTCTGATCGCCGACGAAGGTGCCGCGCGACAAACAGGCTGAGAATCCAGCGTCAATCAGGATGAGAACG
>NZ_JBHUDD010000073.1:0-831 GCF_042677865.1 Lacimonas salitolerans
CGTTCTCATCCTGATTGACGCTGGATTCTCAGCCTGTTTGTCGCGCGGCACGCATTAGCGAATACGTGCGCTTGGACAAGCGTGAACGCAGTGCCAAATGGCAGGCACGTGTCAAACTGGCGGATGGCACGTGGCACAGGTTTTCCACAAAGACGGAAGACGTGGACAAAGCAACCGATATGGCTATGAAGTTCTTCTACACCGCTGAGGATCGCGCCAAAAATAACCTGCCCCAGAGCACACGCAAGTTTAAGCGGGTGGCTGAGTTTGCACGGGATCGCATGCAGGAAGAGCTGGATGCGGGTGGCGGGCACATCGTGTTCAAAGATTACATCACCGCTTTGGACAAATATCTGATCCCGTTTTTTGGGGGATACGATGTGGCCAGTATCGACGCCAAGACGCTGGTGGAGTTTGGCAAGTGGCGTACAAACAAGCTGGGGCGCAAAGCACATCACAGCACCATCAACACGCACAACACGGCGCTGAACCGCGTATTGGACGAAGCGGAGCAGCGTGGCTGGATCACACATGCTATTCGCCCAAAGCCGATCAATGATGGGCTCAAGACCGAAAGCCGGGGCAGTTTCACGCGTGACGAATACAAGATGATCTACACCGAGCTGAGGTCATTCCACAAAACCACTGACAAGCCCGTCACCGCCGCCACACGCGAGGTGCTGCGCAACTACGTGCTGATCCTGGCCAATACCGGCATGCGTCATGGCACGGAAGCCTTGGACCTCAAGTGTGTGAATCGGCATGCAAAAGTGACCCACTTGGGTGGGTTATGATCATCTAAAACTGACCCACCTGCATTGTTAACATCCG
>NZ_JBHUDD010000074.1:0-841 GCF_042677865.1 Lacimonas salitolerans
CCGGTCTGACGGTGCGTGATATCCGCGCTCATCTCGAAGACGTCTACGGACTGCAGGTCTCGCCTGACCTCATCAGCCGCGTGGAGCCCCAGCTTCTTCAACTCGCCTGCGATACGCTTGTAGCCCCAAAGGAGGTTTTCCGATCCGATGCGGATGACGACATCGCGCAGTTCCTGCGTCAGGCGCGGTCGTCCCACGGCCTTGAAAGGGGTCCCGACACGCATCTGAGCGAGCCAGCGCTTGTAGGTTGCAGGCTTGGCCACCTCCATGATCCCGTCGATATCGTGCCCGCACTCAGCCCCAATGCGAATGAGTTCGGCTTTTTCGGCGGGCGACAGGATAATCCTTTGCGTCGGGATGCGGGCCCGCAAGATCATAATCTGGGCCTTCAGCAGCCTCAGCTGCGCGTTGTGCCGCGGCATGAAGAACTGGTTCAGGAAGACCAGAAGCAGGGATAAGGTCGATTTCATCTTGCCGGGCTCCACCACGGCCTTTAAAAAAATGCCGCCATGTCAACGTGATGGGCCTTGCTTACATTTTGGCACCCCTCTCAGGGAAGGTCAAAAACGCCGAAGCCGGCAGATGACCGTCATCAAACCTGGGCTGGGGGTGTTTCAAGGCCTCTGTCTTGTCGATGCATTCAATCGTAACGCCGCGGGCGTTTTTCGCTGCCAGTCGCGATTGAACCAAGTGACGACCTAAACCATCGGTCACATCAATTAAAACAATGGTTTAGAGGGTGGAGAACGTTGGATTCCAGTCCCATCCCCTCCGGGCGCTGGCTGAAGGATTGCAGAATGCCCTCTGGACGCTTGGCGGCGTGCCGCACGACCATCGCACC
>NZ_JBHUDD010000075.1:0-871 GCF_042677865.1 Lacimonas salitolerans
CGGATGTTAACAATGCAGGTGGGTCAGTTTTAGATGATCATAACCCACCCAAGTGGGTCACTTTTGCATGCCGATTCACACTGATTGGCACAAGCAGCGTCGAAGCCTTGGCCGCTTCACCCGAATTCGCCCAAAATTCGCCCAAAAAGAGTGTCGAGAATACGGCCTCGATCATCATGGATCGCGCGTTGTTTGCCACAGCCATCGCATTTCCGGCGAACCTCCATTGCTTCACCGACCTGATCTTGCACAATCGCTTCCTGCAAACGCCTCAACAAGGTCTTTGCGTCGTCGAGGAGAAGGCCCAAATTATCGGAACCAAACTCGTCCGGCGCACGGCGAAGCCGACCGATATTGCGCCTCTTGGTTTCTCCATCGTCAAACGTCGTCTCGACAAAAATACTTACATCCATGGTGGGTCCCGCCTCATTTCGAAACCCTTACCCTACCACATAGACCACCAAGTTTTGCCCACTCCCCGTCGTGTTTCAGATTTAAGGGCAACGCGACAGCAGGCAAAACCAACCGGCCATCACGTGCCCGACTACGCCACTCCGATAAATGGTTCGCCCGAAGACCATACCGCGCCGCAACTGCATTCACGCTCACACCTGGCTGCAAACTCTCAGCAACGATCCGCGCCTTTATCTGATCCGGCCAGCGTCGCTGTCCGTTGGTCCTTATGTCCACCCCGTAATCCCGGAGAAACTCCAACGTAGTCGCCATCGCGAAACTCCTGCACCGATCTCCATCGGACATGGCATCGCAGGTCAGACAAGCGGGCAAAAGGGGCTATTTCGCGGTTTGTGTGGGTGGTTTGGTTTCCGGTCATTTGCTTGAGGCACAAGATGTTGTGCGGTAGGGTGATGCC
>NZ_JBHUDD010000076.1:0-873 GCF_042677865.1 Lacimonas salitolerans
ACGGATGTTAACAATGCAGGTGGGTCAGTTTTAGATGATCATAACCCACCCAAGTGGGTCACTTTTGCATGCCGATTCACACCATCAAAAGAACAGATCGAACACGACATGCGTCAAGCGGCTTTCGAGCAAAATCACTTGGCCTTTCGTTCACTAAATCAGCAGATGTGGCAGATACCGCTGATTTCTATGACGCTAACCGGCGGGCTGTGGTTTGGTGTTTCTAGAGTGGAAGAGTTTTCGCTTTTTCAGCTTGCCCTACTGTTCTTAGCCGCCGTCGGCAATGCCGCCCTCTTCGTCGTCATCCTTAGACTTCGATTTGTGATGGAGCAGTATCTAAAATGGCTTGAAACAAACTATCCCTCGGGATTTGTATCGGCACATGGACAGCGATGGTATCATCGGCCATTCGTAGTTCGAACGTCATTCCAGGGCATGCTACTTCTCGCATCCGCGCTAAGTCTCATGCTGCTCATGGCCACCGGCTGGAATACTTGGAGAGAAATCTTGGGACGAATGCCTGATGACCCTGCACTGATGTACTACGAGGAACATGCGAACAGCCTCGCCGATGGCTACGAAGCGCTAACATTCGAAGCTGCGCATCCAGGGCTTGCGGCGATCATGGCCGCCGAACGTGCCACGAGCAAACTGCGCGTTTTGGACATTGGTGCCGGGACAGGCCGCGATGCAGCATGGTTTGCTACACGAGAACATGACGTTGTTGCCGTCGAACCTTCTGAAGCGATGCGCACAGTCGCACAACGTTTCCACCGGGGATTGGCGATCGACTGTGCGCATTTCGCGGAAGTTGGGCAGTGATTTCGCGTGATCTCGGGCACGCGTTTCACGGCATCGCGGGCAGCCATTTCA
>NZ_JBHUDD010000077.1:0-921 GCF_042677865.1 Lacimonas salitolerans
GATCCCGCCATCCGTAAGATCATCTACACGACGAACGCGATTGAAAGTTTGAACAGGGTCATTCGCAAATCGATCAAGACCCGAGGCTCGTTCCCGACCGAGGAAGCCGCGACGAAGCTGATCTATCTGGCGATCCGAAACTTCGAGAAAGGTGGCCGGAATGTCCGGGAATGGTTTGCCGCCCGCAATCAGTTCGCTATCATGTTCGAGGAGCGTTTCAACGCGTGACCGTATCTGAAACCCGCATGGGCCAGCCCAGATACACAGAGTTCATGACACTGCCAGTTTCCAGCCCGGTGCGCGCGTTGTCGATGTCGCAAGACGCCATGACATCATCCCGCACCAGTTGTCTGATTGGCGACGGATGGCGCGTGAGGGCAAATTGGTTCTGCCTGCGGCTGTCATGGCAGCAGTCAGTGATGCACCCCTTTCAGCCGATAAGCCTGAACCTGCCTTTGTGCCATTGGAACTTGCCACGACATGGCAGGGCTCTGGCAGCATGTCTGGGCACGGTGAACGCAACGAGACATGCGATGAGATAACGGTCACGATTGGATCGGATGTCATTATCCGCGTTCCGGCCGGTGCCACTGTGGTGCGCGCGGCTGAATTGATCCGTTTGGTGCGAGGGGTGTCGTGATTGTTGCAGGGCAGCGGCTGCCGATTGTGATCGCGACCAAGCCGGTGGATTTCCGTCGTGGTCATGACGGGCTTGCAGCAACGGTACAAAATGAACTGGGGCTGGATCCACATTCCGGCCTGACGGTGGTATTCCGCTCCAAGCGGGGTGACAGGTTGAAAATCCTGGTTTGGGACGGGACAGGTCTTGTGCTGATCTACAACCATCTGCATTCATACTACGTCCCTTTCGGCCTCAGTTGATACTTTTTCCAGACTGGGGGTCTGGCGTCTTGTGGCAGC
>NZ_JBHUDD010000078.1:0-932 GCF_042677865.1 Lacimonas salitolerans
CGCGAGCCGGCCGTCGAAGAGTTGGGCCTGGGTGACGGCCGGCTCGTCCACCGACCAGGAGAAGCGCTCGGCGGTGAAGTCGGCCTTGAGGAAGCGTGCCATCTCTGCTTCGGCCACGGCGCGAGTGAACCGGCTGTAGGCGCCCCGGTCGGAGGCTCGCCTGCCCTTGGCGGTTTTTCCATCGTCCTGTGCGTCGAGCTTGGCGACCATCTTCTCGGCCATGGCCTCCAGTTCGGCGATGCGGGCACGGCGGCGGGTGGCCTGCTCCTCGGCGCGCATGGAATCATGAGCGACGATCAGGCGGTGGCCGGCGAAGCTGGCCTCAGCAAGGCCCGCGTCGTCAAAGGTGAGGGAGCGGAATGTCTCCACCAGCTCGGTGTAGCGCCGCGCGGGCACGGCGAGGATGAACTCCAGCTGGCGCTCTCCCCTGGCAGCCAGGGCGGTCAACTCCTCGATATTGCTCAGGCTCAGCAGCCCTCGGTCGGCGACCAGGATGACCCGCTGGATCGGGAACCGTTTCAGCACCGTCGCCAGCATGGTCTGCAGGGTCGTCGTTTCGGCGACATTGCCCGGATGGACAGTGTGCATGAGCGGCAATCCCTCGGCGGTCTGCACCACACCGAGAACGAACTGCCGGGCGATGCCGCCGATCTCCTTATTCATGCCGAAAGCGCGGAGATCGTCGTCAACCGTACCCTCCCCGTGGATCCGGACCGTCGTGAGGTCGTAGAAGACGACGGCCAAATCGCGATCGACCAACGGCCGGATCTGGCGCGCCAAGGCGGCCTCGACCGCCTTGCCATGATCCATCAACGCGTCCATCGCGCGCAACAGATGCTGGTGTGTCACGTCCCTGGGCATCGCGGGTATTGCAACCGTTTCGAGCCAGCGCAGACACCCCAACTTGCTCGTCGGATCACACAGACGGTTGA
>NZ_JBHUDD010000079.1:0-941 GCF_042677865.1 Lacimonas salitolerans
GGCATCACCCTACCGCACAACATCTTGTGCCTCAAGCAAATGACCGGAAACCAAACCACCCACACAAACCGCGAAATAGCCCTTTTTCTACGTAGACAACCTGAAGACCTTCGAAAGCTTCTTTTCGGATCCAGATCACATTGAGGCGGTGACAGCTGCCGGGCATTTGCTCGGGACCACCAAGGCTGTGGCACTGACATAACGCATCATTCTGTCCGGCATCACTTGATCAGGCCAAAAGTCGTCCGCAGTTGGTAGCTCCAATCTTCCCCCACCATAAGGCTCAAATCGTAGAGGCTGACTGCGGACGCCTCGCGTCCGCAGGTCAGCCGCTTCAGCGCTTCGGGCGCAAGATTGGCCAGCCGCAACTGGCGGCTGACATGGCGTTCCGCCAACCCAACAGCCTCGGCCAATTCTTGGATTGTGGCGAACTCACCAGCCTCCATGCGCCGCCGCCAGCCCCACGCCCGGCCGATGGCCCGCAGGATGTGCGGGTCCTGCGCTTGATCCTCACTGGGTCGGTAGTCAGCGGGTGGCAGGATCTTCGGCCGCCCGTTCTTCTTGCGCACGTTGAGCGGGATCAGCACGCGGATCGTATCGTCCGGCTTGGTCATTCTGCAGCCTCTAGCCTGCGGGGCGCGACCATCTCGCGAATGACGCCCGCGATGCCTTCGCGGCGAATGTCGACCTCGAGCCCAGCGTTGGTGACCGTGACGCGCCGCACCAGAAGCTGGATGATGCGGGCCTGTTCGGGCGGGAAGAGTTGCGACCAGAGGGCCGTGAACTCGTGAAGGGCCGCGATGGCGTCTGTTTCAGATGTGTGAATCGGCATGCAAAAGTGACCCACTTGGGTGGGTTATGATCATCTAAAACTGACCCACCTGCATTGTTTGCCGCGCGACAAACAGGCTGAGAATCCAGCGTCAATCAGGATGAGAACG
>NZ_JBHUDD010000080.1:0-950 GCF_042677865.1 Lacimonas salitolerans
CAACCGCGTGTCGGGTCCAAGTTGAACGCGG
The DNA here is from genome assembly GCF_042677865.1 of Lacimonas salitolerans. Classification (NCBI taxonomy): domain Bacteria; kingdom Pseudomonadati; phylum Pseudomonadota; class Alphaproteobacteria; order Rhodobacterales; family Paracoccaceae; genus Lacimonas; species Lacimonas salitolerans. Next base: position 32 of record NZ_JBHUDD010000080.1, read on the forward strand.
CATTTGATGCGCGTTTGCGGGAACTTTTTGAGCACGATCTACATCTTCGACGTAAGCGCAGTCCCCGTCCCATTGATGTTATCAGTTTGGGCTGATTGACACTATTCGGTGTGGTGCGTTTTTGAGCACGTCAGGGAGTCCCGGGCGAGCTCATCTGTAGTGTGGTAGTTGCGGCATAAGCCCATGGCATCAAAGCATCGATATCTTTTTCGAGATGGCCATTGGCCAATTTTGTGTACAGATCTCGCAGGTAGGCATAGGGCTCGACGCCGTTCATGCGACAAGTGCCGATCAGGCTGGCGAATCTTGCCCAGTTCGGACTTGCCCGACACCCGGCCTGCTTGGGCATTGAGCCAGGCAAAGAATTTATCGACCAGTGGGCGGGATTGATCCTGCCGGACAGCCCTGCGCTGCGCGGGAGGCAAACCACGGATTTCAGCCTCGATTTGATAGAGGGCTGCGATCCGCCGCAGTGCCTCGTCAACGATTGGCGATCCTGCTTTCGGCTGGGCCTTGATCAAGGCGCGCCGCCCATGTGACCAGCAATAGGCCAGTTTCAAGGGTTTGCCACCCACCCGCTTTGGCGTGGCCAATGCGCTATAGCCACCATAGGCATCCACCTGGATTGTGCCATCGAAGCCGTTGAGGATTTCTTGCGCATATTCGCCTTTTCGTCCGGGTCGATAGTGGAACACGACACCAGGTGGGGATGATCCGCTCCAGCCGCGATCATCCCGTAAAACAGCCCAGAAATACCCAGTTTTGGTTTTGCCACGGCCGGGATCGAGTACAGGCGCTGCTGTTTCATCGACATATAGGCGCGTGCTGCCCTTGAGCAGAGAGTGTCCGATCTTCTGTGTAACTGCGGTTTGGTCCATGCTTCCTGAGAGGAGCAAGGACGATGACAATTTCCAAAGAA
>NZ_JBHUDD010000081.1:0-1094 GCF_042677865.1 Lacimonas salitolerans
ATGGCAAAGGCAAAGTTTGAACGTAACAAGCCGCATGTGAACATCGGCACGATCGGTCACGTTGACCACGGCAAGACGACGCTGACGGCGGCGATCACCAAGTATTTCGGCGACTTCCGTGCGTATGACCAGATCGACGGCGCGCCCGAGGAGAAGGCGCGCGGGATCACCATCTCGACCGCGCATGTGGAATACGAGACCGAGACCCGCCACTACGCGCATGTCGACTGCCCCGGCCACGCCGACTACGTCAAGAACATGATCACCGGTGCCGCCCAGATGGACGGCGCGATCCTGGTGGTGAACGCCGCCGACGGCCCGATGCCGCAGACGCGCGAGCACATCCTGCTGGGCCGCCAGGTGGGCATCCCCACCATGGTCGTCTACATGAACAAGGTCGACCAGGTCGATGACGAGGAGCTGCTGGAGCTGGTCGAGATGGAGATCCGCGAGCTGCTGTCCTCCTACGACTACCCCGGCGACGACATTCCGATCGTCAAGGGCTCGGCCCTGGCGGCGATGGAAGGCCGTGATCCCGAGATCGGCGAGAACTCGATCCGCGCGCTGATGGCGGCGGTCGACGAGTGGATCCCGACGCCCGCGCGCGCCGTGGACCAGCCGTTCCTGATGCCGATCGAGGACGTGTTCTCGATTTCGGGCCGCGGCACGGTTGTGACCGGCCGGATCGAGCGTGGCGTGATCAACGTCGGCGACAGCATCGAGATCGTGGGGATCAAGGACACCAAGACCACCACATGTACGGGTGTCGAGATGTTCCGCAAGCTGCTGGACCGTGGTGAGGCAGGCGACAACGTCGGCGTTCTGCTGCGCGGCATCGAGCGTGAAGGCGTGGAGCGCGGCCAGGTGCTGTGCAAGCCCAAGTCGGTGACCCCGCACACCAAGTTCGAGGCCGAGGCGTATATCCTGACCAAGGAAGAGGGTGGCCGTCACACGCCGTTCTTCGCCAACTACCGCCCGCAGTTCTACTTCCGCACGACGGACGTGACCGGCACCGTGACCCTGCCCGAGGGCACGGAAATGGTGATGCCCGGCGACAACCTGAAGTTCGAGGTCGAGCTGATCGCCCCGATCGC
>NZ_JBHUDD010000082.1:0-1172 GCF_042677865.1 Lacimonas salitolerans
CGTTCTCATCCTGATTGACGCTGGATTCTCAGCCTGTTTGTCGCGCGGCACCACCCACCGCTGACCATCGCACAGTTGATGTCTCCATGACGCGGTGACACGCACCATGACGCTGTGCGGTTACCTCCAGCGGGACCGTCTGATCGACATTGCAACGTGGGGCCATTGATAAGGATATGCCCATGGCGGCCGACGCCCGTCGGCGTGCCCAAAAGATCGACCAACGCGTCGCGACCCTCAATCCCACTTACGGCTGGGCAAGGATGTCCAGCGGAGCAGCTACCATCCATTTCGCGCGCTGCAATCCCTGCTAGCCGCAGCCGTGGTCCTTCACTGCACCACACGGGGCCGCCTCCATCCCAGACATGTGTAGGCGTGCAGGTAAAACTCTCGCCCCGTGGAATGATTGGCACGTCTGCAAAGGCCGATGATGCGAAAAAAGCGGCAATCAGCGCGCCGAAAACAGATCTGAAGACAAAGAGAGTCACTGGGTTCCACCTGTTCTCAAGAGTATGTCATCAGGCCGTACCATAGACTGCACTCATCGAAAAACCTTGAATGGGCCTGCTGCGGAGGTTCTTCGAGGCACTCCGGGTTGAGGGACAGCACAGCTAGATCAGGCCGAGGCCTTTCAAGCAGCTTGCGGTGTCCATCAGCTGATGCGTCGGCACTTCGATCTTGATGGTGAAGCTGTCGGCAAAGGTCTGAGCGTAAACGCCGCCATCGTCCATCAAGGCCATCTCGATTTCTTCAAGGACGACGGTGATGCGGCTACGGTCAAAGTGCTCGGGCAGGTTCCGAATGGGGAGGCGAATGCTGGTGGTTTCCATGGGGTTCACTCCGCGTGTTCGCCTTCCTTGAAGGCGCTGTCAGTGATGCGCTTCAGGAGCTCGGCGTAATATTCGAGGTTGCCGACATGGCCTCAATGCAGGGCGTCAGGGTCGGAGCCGAAGTTCGCGTCGCTCAGCGCCTGTAGTCGCGCGAGCATCGCGTCGATCGCGGCCTTCTTGACGATGAACGCGTCTTTGGCTGTGGGGTGGTGGCTCATCTCGATGCGTCCTGAATTGCGATTTCTGCTGTCTTGAGCTTCGCTCTAGTCACCCGGAACCAAATTTGCCATCATTGATGTGAGGCGAACTTTGGGGGGTATGGCATGCGGGGTCGGGTATCTA
>NZ_JBHUDD010000083.1:0-1275 GCF_042677865.1 Lacimonas salitolerans
CAAGCAAATGACCGGAAACCAAACCACCCACACAAACCGCGAAATAGCCGGAATTGGCCGTCAAATTCGCCGTGCCGGATTGCGCAATGCACATATCGCTCGCCCATTCCGCGTGGTAAGCAGCCAATGCCGGTTCGGACAGCGTTGCCAGCCAAACAAAACAGGCCATGACACTTTCAAGGCCCGGCGCATCTCCTAGATATACATTCTATCTTGAGATGTTTGCGCAACAACAGACGCACCAATGCAGGCTGGACACCCAAACGATGAAAAACTCAATCCGGTTTCCACATCTCAAAAGCTGCCTGCTGTTCGATGGTCTCGACGATCAGTACAAATCCGATTTTCTCGACGGATGCTCAGTACGGGTGCACAGCACCGCCGAAGAGATCCTGACCCAGGGCGAAACCCCGCTCGAGGTGTTTATCATCGCTGCCGGCTCGGTCGAGATTTCCTCGACCACCGAATCCTGTCACCGCGCCATCATCACCCATCTGACAGCGGGCGAAACAGCGGGCGAACCCGAAATGATCGCGCAGGTGCCCTGTGTGGCCAACGCCGTCGCGCAGCCGAATACCGTCACGCTGGTCTGCCCAAGGGCCGACTTCATGACGCTGATGCGGCTCGACATCATGCTGCGCAATATCTTCCGGGCGCATGTCTGGCGCATGGAACGCGAGAATCAGTTCAAGGTGATCGACCAGTTTCTGCCGGTCGGGGACCGCATCACCAGCTACCTGCTGCATCTGTCCGAGGCAAACCGCGTGCTGCACATCAGCCAGTCCTATCTGGCCTCTGTTGCAGGGTGTTCGCGGCAGACGGTGAACAAGGTTCTCAAACGCTTCAAGGACGAAGGCGCTGTCGCGATACGCAAAGAGGAAATTCAGGTTCTCAAGCCCGACAAGCTGCGGGAAAGCCTTCACAAGGACAACTAACGCTTGCAAAGTTTTCCAGTGCAACTTGATGATGCGAGTTCCTGACCGCGGCCGGAACCCGCATCATCAAATACCTGCCCAACTCGTGATTGGGCTTCATGCACACCAATACTACCCGATTTACACAACCACTGGTAAACGCTATACTCGTCAAACTCGAAACGTTCACTCATACAGCAGGATGTCGCCTGCTCACCCATCGGGATCTACCCGATGCCCTGCAAAACGAGTGTCGCCAAGGCGACTTTCGTTGCATTTTTTGGCTATTTCGCGGTTTGTGTGGGTGGTTTGGTTTCCGGTCATTTGCTTGAGGCACAAGATGTTGTGCGGTAGGGTGATG
>NZ_JBHUDD010000084.1:0-1277 GCF_042677865.1 Lacimonas salitolerans
ACCCGTTTTGCTCAGGCCAGTTCACCGATGACGCGCACAACATCATCCTCGTCGGTGGAACCGGCACTGGCAAGACGCACATTCGCTGAACGACGAGCGCATCAAATAGGGAGTCTGTCGCAAACAAATCGCCAATGTCAGAGGCGTTGATCTCTGCGACCTCTTCATCCCCATTCGATCGCAATTGACGCTCAATCGATCGTTCCAGCTGTCGGATGTGGCCCGCGAGCGAATGGATGCCCAGCGGTGCATCGGCGAAGTGGTCTGCGCGGTGCCGTGAGAACAATTCGACCATATGCTGGAAATCCAGCAGGCTGTTGTTGATCGGCGTGGCCGTGAGCATGTAAAGTTCGTTGCCCTCGGCGAGATCATACAGGTGCCAGTAGCGAGATTTGCGCTTGGCACCCTCTTCACCACGGGTGCCGGTGTTTCGAAAGTGATGTGCCTCATCGATGATGATGACATCAGCCTGGGCTTTGACTTGCTCCAGTTCTTCCTGCATCTTCTCGCGCATCAGATCCGTGTGACTGAAGATTTTCAGCCGACTGAACCCCTTGAAAACATCCGGCAGCCGGTTCCTGAGCTCCCGTTCCCAAACCGGAGACTTGGCCGACTTCGGAACAAACAGGGCGACGTTCTTGTTTTCATACTGGACAAACCGTTCAATCAGCATGAGCCCGATGAAGGTTTTGCCCAGACCAACCCCGTCGCACAGGAAAGCTCCGCCATATTTCCCGGCCCTCTTGAGCAGCGCCCCGTATCCGTCCCGTTGGTATTTCGCGAGGATCGGATAGAGCCTTGACGAGTTCTTCTCCCACTCGGTGGCAGTCTCTTCATGTCCGGCGAAATAGAGCTGCATCGATCGCGCATAGACATCGAACGGGGGATAATCGCGCGTGTGGCGCTCAATGGTCTTGAGGACTTCGACCGAAACGTCCTCGGCTTCTTCCCAACGTTCCTCATACCATTCTTGCAGAACGGCAACCGGCGTGCCCGTGATCTGGACGTTCAGTTCAATATTCTGGGTGAGGCCCGGAACCGTGAAGTTAGAAGAACCGACAAGCGCTGATGATCCAACTACTTCGAGCCGGGCGTGTGTGATGTAAGCTTTGGCGTGAAACTTGTCCTTCCTGTAAACCCGGCACTCGATCTTACCCGACCGGATCGCCTCGACAATTGCTGAAACACCCTTGAGGAAGTGGTTCTTGTCCGGCTATTTCGCGGTTTGTGTGGGTGGTTTGGTTTCCGGTCATTTGCTTGAGGCACAAGATGTTGTG
>NZ_JBHUDD010000085.1:0-1280 GCF_042677865.1 Lacimonas salitolerans
GGGCACCTCGATTTTTCGTCGTTTTCCGCGGTTCAGGGCGGGTTTTCTGGCCTGAAGCGTGCAGGAAGCGGCTTGCTGGGATGTTTGGCAGCGTAGTCAGCGACCGTTTCGCCCGGTCATGGCGGGTTTCGGCCTCTTTGGCCTGAAGTCCGCGCCCCGGGTCATGCCGGGCACGGGTTCAGACGGCGCAGTTGCGCCAGCCGTCGCATGTTGTAGGCGAGGTTCTTCATGCCGATCTTGGCCTTGGCGCGGATCAGGCCGACGGTGCGCACCAGCGTCCCGCCCATGTCGTTGGTCTGGGCGCCGAAGACATGCTCGACCCGGGCGCGCACCGCAGACTTGGTCCTGTTGCTGGCCTTGCCCTGTTCCGTCAGCGGCTTGCCCCGCTTGCCCTTGCGGTGAATGCGGCTTTTCAGGCCGCGGGCACGCAGCTTGGCTTCCATCTCCTCGGACCGATAGGCCGGATCAGCCCAGACATCCAAGCCGGTGTTGCCTTGCATCAGCAGGTGATCCACCGCCTGGCTGTCATGCAGCGCTGCGTCGCTGACATGGTAACGGCGGACCAGCTTGTGCTGTCGGTCCACATTCACATGGTTCTTGTAGCCGTAGTGGGATTTCCCGTGTTTTTTGGTCCAGCGGGCATCTGTGTCCTTCTGCGACCGCTTGGCGGGCTTGTCGGCCCAGTCCTCGGGCACATCCCCGTTCTTGATCGCTTTGTTTTCCTCGCGCGTGTTGTGGTTCTTCGGCACCGGCACGATGGAGGCGTCCAGGATCTGCCCACCCCGCGCGATGTAGCCCTGCCGCGCCAGATAGCCGTCGAACTGCTTGAAAAGCGCCTCAACCACCCCCGCCTGCGCCAGTCCCTCGCGATAGAGCCAGACGGTCTTGGCGTCCGGGACCCGGTCCTGCAACCCAAGGCCGAGGAAGCGCATGAACGACAGCCGGTCGCGGACCTGATATTCGATCTGGTCATCGGACAGGTTGTAGAGCGCGCCCAGCAACAGCGTCTTGAACATCACCACCGCGTCAATCGGCTTGCGCCCGGCCCGCGACTTGCGCTCCGCCTTGGGCTTGCGCCAGACCCGCTCCAGCGCCGGGCGGAACTCCTCCCAAGGCACGATGGCGTCAATCTCGACCAGCGGGTCTCGCTTGGCATCAAGGCTCGCGTAGCGGTCTGAAAGATCAAAGAAACCCATCTGCGCCATCGTCACACCCCAGAAACCTCATGCCCTCTGCTTTCTATCCCAGCGGCCCGGCCACAGCAATTTTTCGAAGTGCCC
>NZ_JBHUDD010000086.1:0-1334 GCF_042677865.1 Lacimonas salitolerans
CGGATGTTAACAATGCAGGTGGGTCAGTTTTAGATGATCATAACCCACCCAAGTGGGTCACTTTTGCATGCCGATTCACAGCGCTGGGCTATCTGGCAGTGTTCGCATCCTCGGCCACCTTCGTTCTGCTGCAATACGCCACGCTGCGCCTGCCCTCGGCCAAGGTGATGGCCTATACCTATCTGACGCCCACATGGGTGGTGGCGTGGGAATACGGGCTGGGCCGGGGCACGCCACCCACGATCCTGCTGGGCGGGGTGGGCCTTAGCGTTCTGGCGTTGGTGCTTTTGCTCAAGGCCGAGGGCTAAAGCGCGTCGGGGCCGAACTCGCGCGCCAGAAACGCCTCGAACGCGTCGAGGTTGACCGCCTCGAACTGGCCAAAGCTCTGCATCCAGATGCTTGCGGCGCGCATGGCGTCGGGCTCGAGCTTGCACCATTTCACGCGGCCACGCTTTTCCTGGGTGATCAGGCCCGCGCGCGTGAGGATCGACAGGTGCTTGGAAATCGCGGCCAGCGACATCTGGAACGGTTCGGCCACGTCCGTCACCGCCATGTCATCCTCGAGCAGCATCGACAGGATCGCGCGCCGCGTGGGATCGGCCAGGGCGGCAAAAATGGTGTCCAGATCCTGTGTCATAGGGGCTGCTATCGCGCGCGGACGGGGCATCGTCAACAGATTGGTTGAGTGTCGCGGGGACGGCGCGGTGGATCGGGGATGGCGGGGCGGCGGATTACGGCCAGCCCGAGGGGCGCAAATTGACGCAGGGGTCGTTTCACGCTAGGATTGTATTGCTGTGTTTTTGGCCGTCGCATCGGTTTTCAGGGAACCAGTGTCCGTGCGTTCAGGTTCAATTGGTACCCACGTATAGGAAAAAGGAGATCCTAAAATGAATTTTTCGTCTTTTCGCGCGCCTCTGGCCGCAGCCGCATTGCTGGTCGCCGCAGCAGGTGCCGCCTATGCGCAGCAGTGCCGGTTCGAGGTTCCGTTCGCGTTGAACAGCGCCCAGGTGCCGGCCAACTATGAACCGTTGCTGCGGCAGATTGCCCAAGTGCATCCCCAGTCGCGCATCACGGTGCAGGGGCACACGGACAAGCTGGGCAACGCCGCCGCGAACCGGGCACTTTCCGAGCGGCGGGCGCAGGCCGTTGCGTCGGCGCTGACCCGCAACGGTGTTCAGGGCAGCAATCTGAATATGGTGGCCTTTGGCGAAGATCGCCCGGTTGACGCCTCGACCGGGGCGTCGCAGGCCAATCTGTAGCGCGACAAACTTGATGAGAAGAGCGCGTCAATCAGGATGAGAATCCTTGGTCGCGACGCTTGAGAAGATGCCGCC
>NZ_JBHUDD010000087.1:0-1532 GCF_042677865.1 Lacimonas salitolerans
AAACAACAGATGAAACGGATGCGTCACCCGAACTAACTGCTCACCTGCGTCAGTCAGGCCTGCATTCCCTCGTGAGGTACAAGCGGCTGGAAGCCGGGAAGTTCATCTGGCCGAGCAGCGGCAGCGGCGAGGCTGTGCAGATCTCGGCAGCCCAACTCGGCTATCTCCTGGAGGGGATAGACTGGCGCAATCCGCGGTGGACGCAGCGCCCGACGAAGGCGGGATAAAACCCTGCGAAAGCCCATATTTTGTTGGGTATTCTATCCATTCAGGATATGCTCCGGGCATGTCCGATACCGCTTCCGAGATTGCCCGACTGCGCGCTGCCCTGGCGGCATCGGAGGCTCGTGCCGCGGTCGCCGAGAGCGAGCTGGCGCAGGCCCGGGCGGTGGTCTCGACCTCCGAGGCGATGATCAAGCATCTCCGGCTCGAGATCGCCAAGCTCCGGCGCGACCACTACGGCCATAGTGCCGAACGCCGTGCCCGCCTGATCGACCAGATGGAGCTGCAGCTCGAGGAACGCGAGGCCGCGGCCACCGAGGACGAGATTGCCGCTGGGAAGGCGAAGACCACGGCGGTCGTCGGGTTCGAGCGCCGCCGCCCGGCGCGTAAACCTTTCCCCGAGCACCTGCCGCGTGAGCGTGTGGTGATCGAGGCACCGACGGCCTGTTCGTGCTGTGGCTCGGACCGCATCGTGAAGATGGGCGAGGACATCACCGAGACGCTCGAGGTCATCCCCCGACAGTGGAAGGTGATCCAGACCGTTCGCGAGAAGTTCACGTGCCGGGCCTGCGAGAAGATCAGCCAGCCGCCAGCACCCTTCCATCCCACGCCGCGGGGATGGGCCGGGCCGAACCTGCTGGCGATGGTTCTGTTCGAGAAGTTCGGTCAGCATCAGCCGCTCAACCGACAGGCAGAGCGCTATGCAAAGGAAGGCGTCGACCTCAGCCTCTCGACGCTGGCAGACCAGGTCGGGGCCTGCGCGGCAGCCTTGGCACCGATCCATGCCCTGATCCGGGGACACGTCCTCGATGGCCGCCGTCTGCATGGTGACGACACCACGGTTCCCCTCCTGGCGAAGGGAGGGACGCAGACAGCACGGCTCTGGACCTATGTTCGCGACGACCGGCCGTTCGGCGGTGGTGCGCCCCCAGCCGCGCTCTTCCACTTCTCGCGCGACAGGGAGATGGCCCATCCGAACCGGCATCTTGCCGGGTGGCAGGGTGTTCTTCAGGCCGATGCCTATGGCGGCTACAACGACCTCTATCGCGGTGACCGTGATCCGGGGCCCGTCACCAGCGCGCTGTGCTGGAGCCATGCCCGACGCAAGTTCTTCGAACTTGCGGACATCAAGGAGAATGCCCGCCGGAAGAAGCCGGCGCACGACATATCGCCTGTCGCACTAGAAGCCGTGAAGAAGATCGACGCCATCTTCGACATCGAGCGCCAGATCAACGGTCTGGATATCGCCAGCCGGCTCGATGCCGCGCGACAAACAGGCTGAGAATCCAGCGTCAATCAGGATGAGAACG
>NZ_JBHUDD010000088.1:0-1586 GCF_042677865.1 Lacimonas salitolerans
ACGGATGTTAACAATGCAGGTGGGTCAGTTTTAGATGATCATAACCCACCCAAGTGGGTCACTTTTGCATGCCGATTCACAAGCATGACGCCATTATCGACGCGGACCTCTGGGATCGCGCCCATTCCATCTTGCAAGAAAGCCCGCGCAAGCGTGCCAATAACAGCCGTGCGCAGACGCCCGCGCTGTTGAAGGGGCTGATCTTCAGCGACACCGGTGCCGCCATGACACCCACCAGCACGAAGAAGGGCGTGAAGCTTTACCGCTACTACGTGTCGATGGATGTGATCCGGAACCGCGAGACAGGCGAGGAAACAGCACCAATGCGGCTCGCCGCCGGGATGGTCGAGGACGCCGTCGTCACCGAAGTCCGCCGCATCCTTCAGACGCCCGAGGTGGTCACGCAGGCACTGGCGGCCCTCAAACGTGATGGCGGCGGTGCATCCGAAGCTGACGCCATCGCGGCACTGCACGAGTTCAACGCCCTCTGGTCGCAACTCTTCCCGCCCGAGCAGGCCCGCATCATCCAGCTGCTGGTGCGGCGTGTCACCGTCACCAGCGCCGGGCTCGAAGTCGACATTCGGCGCGAAGGCATCGCGGGCGTTATCCGTGAGATGGTCTCGCCACGCCAGATGGAGGCTGCTGAATGACCAAGCCAGACGATACGATCCGCGTCCTGATCCCTTTGAACGTGCGCAAGAAGAACGGGCGGCCGAAGATCCTGCCACCCGCGGACTATCGGCCGAGCGAGGATCAGTCCCAAGATCCGCACATCCTGCGTGCCATCGGCCGCGCATGGGGGTGGCGGCGGCGCATGGAGGCCGGTGAGTTCGCCACCATTCAGGAACTGGCCAAGGCTGTTGGGTTGGCGGAACGCCATGTCAGCCGCCAACTGCGGTTGGCCTATCTGGCACCGGAGGTGCTGAAGCGGCTGACCTGCGGGCGAGAAGCGTCGGCGGTCAGCCTCTATGATTTGTGCTTCTTAGCAGGCGAGTCTTGGGGAGAGCAGACTGTAAGCGCCTTTCGCTGATCATGCAGGCTGTTTAGCTTTGAATGGCCGTGCCGACAGGAGCGCCTGGCGCTTCTTGACTGAAGAGATTGCCTCTCCGGTAGCCCCTCGCGACCCGGACACAACAAGCTTGATGTTCTTCTCGATATCCCGGTTGATCGTACCAATCCGCGTGGTCGCAAATGAACTGAATGATTTCTGCGCCTTACTCATCGCTAGGGGTTCCTTCGGCATGCATTGCCTCTCTTAGTCTGAACACTGCCACAAGCTGACCGACTTGTGCAGCAAAATCTTGAAGCGCCGCGACGGCAAGTCGGCGCTCCTCCCGGACGTTCTCATCCCCGTGGTTCTCGTCAGAGTTGGCAAAGCGCATCGGCACGTTGCTTGTTACGATCAACACCCCGACTGGCTCTTCCGCGTTAACACCGATAGGCACAGCCGCCAAGGAAACATATCGTTCATCATCACGTTCATCGAAATTGGAAGGCGACGCGCTAGGGTCTGTTGACGTTTAAGGATTCCCATATCGGCTTCGAAGTGATTCAAGGTTGCCAAATGGGAGGTGACCTTGATCCGC
>NZ_JBHUDD010000089.1:0-1592 GCF_042677865.1 Lacimonas salitolerans
CAAGCAAATGACCGGAAACCAAACCACCCACACAAACCGCGAAATAGACAAGTTTTAATATGCTTTGGGGGGCGAGGCGCTTGAAAAGCGCCTTTACCTTTCAATATAGGCTTGAATGCCCTCTCCTTGCGAGATGGCATTTCTTACTCGTTCCTTGACAGTTTGTGTAATTGGTTGGCTGGAAAAACTAAAGTAACCCTCAAAAGAGAACATAACGATCCGGTCTCGACCATACAAATAAGACGAGGTTAATCCGGTTTTGCGATAATCCACTGCGTATCCCTGGGATTGTGGGAAAAATGCAGAGTTGAACTTCATAATTTTCTCAACCTGATCTTTAATTTCTTCCGTGCTTAATGCGGCATAACACCCCTGCCGCTTTTTCAAGCTATCCAACACATATCGGTCACAAAGGTATAATCCCGACAAGGCACTGGACAGCAAGAAGTTTTTCAAACCTTCCATGCGCGCAGCATATTCTTGGATTTCTTTCCGATCTCCAATTTCTGCTCGAAGTATCGCTTCAGTTTTAAGGAATTCTGGAATCGTATCGCAGATGTAAACTCTGAAACTCTCAGGATTGGAGGCGGCAACCTCTTCATACATTTTGTTTTCGCTTAGAAAAGCGTCTGGATAAAAATCCATCGTAATGTTTCGCATAAGATTAATTCCATTGGTTTTTAATAAAAAGTAATCAATGTCTGTTTTGAAAAATACGGCTAGTCTGTAAATGCTTCTTAAGCTAGGTAGCCCAAGTTGTGCAGAGAGAATGTTTGAAATAGTTGCTTTGCTCACGCCAGAGTTTTCTGACAGAGCGGACAAGTTTATATTATGATCCGACATCAACTTTTTGAGTTGCTGCGCGAAAAAATCAGCTATTTCACGTTCTGTGTCGATGCTGCTTTTGTTGGTCATGGTGATGATTTTCAGTTTCCAAAACCAAGTGCAATAGTTGAATTCTGCGCCTCTGTTCCGCTGGCTATGCCGAAGGCATGCAGATGGAATGTCTGCGTATACTGGCGGCCTGGCTTATCAACTTCGCTGTTTGCGTTTGCGTGTAACACCTGCACTGCCGAGGGGTAATCATAGGCACCACTATATCTGGCGCGCGCGGGTTTTTTGCCCTGCGCAATGCCGAGAGTCCTCAGGAAAAGTCCCATGCCCTGCTTGCTCTTGCCCTGTTCGCAATTGGCGAGATTTATCCGACGCCCCCCGATGCAGAGGTGCTTGCTTCGTCTGTCCACCGCAACATCCTGCGCGCTGTGAGTGTTATGCTTGAAATTTAGTCTGAGCTGTTGCCCACAACAACTGTGGGTTATCGATACTCGAAAGGCGGTCGCGCTTCAATCCAAAACTTCGATTGCCCCCGTGTGACATCGCGTTTCACCCCAAGCGGTAGTATGATCGCTCACCCCGAATTCGCAAGGTTTCGAATGAAATCATACAAAATCTTGCAATAGAAGGCGACAAGAAACGTTCTTTTCGCAAGCAGAATCAGGATGTTGAGAGTTTTTGGTCCCTTCGCGATTTGTGTGGGTTAAGGCGCACTGGCCTGTTCAGGGTCGCACCAGATGTTGTTGTCACGACGTGAG
>NZ_JBHUDD010000090.1:0-1671 GCF_042677865.1 Lacimonas salitolerans
CAAGACAGACAGCAGTTTCTCAGCCTTCATAGCCCTCGCAGCGACCGTTATTCGCCTCAGATGAACGTCAACAGGCCCTAATTTAGAATTCTGACAATCCTAAGATAGTAATTATCCATCTTATGGATGAAATGTATCTAAATATTATCAAAATTCGATTATATGGCGATATATCATGCTCAAACCCTTACTAATCAACAAAAACTGTGTTAGATCAGCGGAACTGATGCACACCAGCTAAAATAACCGTTTTGATATTTGAAAGAACCGCAATGGCCGCTCCTTCAGTACAATTTACAAATTTTGAAGCTATTGCAGGAAGTTCCCCAGCTGTTACGCAGATGCGTCGGGAAATCGACAGCGTCTCTCAGTACAACGTCAATGTTTTGACAACTGGACCAACGGGCGCTGGAAAGGAGTTGGTTGTACAAGCCTTGCACGCGAAGTCCGGTCGGAAAGGCAAGCTCATCTGCGTCAACTGCGCAGCCATCCCACGCGACCTTCTCGAAGCGGAACTTTTCGGTCATGAAAAAGGAGCCTTCACCGGCGCCAGTACAAGCCGCAAAGGGCGTTTTGAGGATGCCGCACAGGGCACGCTCTTTCTTGACGAAATAGGTGACATGCCTCTTGAACTTCAGGCCAAGCTCCTTCGCGTTATCGAAACGCGTAAAATCAGTCGTCTTGGATCGAACGCCGAACGGCCCGTGGATTTTCGCCTTGTCTGCGCAACCCACAAGAACCTTGGTGACAAACTGCACAGAGGTGGATTTCGCGAAGACCTTCTATACCGCTTGTCGGTGGTCGTCATCCACGTGCCGCCCCTCAGCGATCGCATTCAGGATATTCCCGAACTCATTGTGGAAATTTCCACCCAGATCGAAAACGACGGCTCGGACCTTGTTCCTCCACCCGTGGAACTTGACGGCATGGAAGAGCTGATGCGTTATGACTGGCCGGGCAATGTGCGGGAGTTGAAAAACTTTCTTCAACGCGCCGCCATTTTTTCACGCGGCAAACCACTTAACCGATCTATGGTACGAAGACTGCTTCACCTTGACGAGAGACGTGACGAAGAACAAGCATTCCTTCGGAATGCAATTCACAACATACCCACCGCGGTGGACCAAACTACAACTTCTGAACAGCACCCCAAGCCATTCGAAGTAGAAAAATCCAACACTTCCGCCATACAAACATTGCGCAGCGGCCAGCGGTTTCGCTTGAAGACCCACCTAGAAAACATCGAATTGAATTACATTACCACGGCACTGGAACTAGCAGACTCCAGCGTAACAAGAGCCGCACAGATGCTTTCTTTGAAACGAACGACTTTGATTGCGAAAATGCGTAAATACGGAATTTTTAGCGAGGCCGAAAATTAATAAATGCCTCCTTGGCCTTATGTCGCCGGGTTAACAGGCCGCTGAAAACGGATTTTGTATAACCATTTTCGTTGAGCTAAAGCGTCCCGCCCAAAGCCTGAATCGTGGGGATTGAACGAACCCGCTGACGCGGGATGGGCGTCGCTATTGGCGGGAATGGGGGGGGTGATCCCCCCGAAATTAAGGGGCTGGATAAGTAGAATTTTCGGTCCCTTCGCGATTTGTGTGGGTTAAGGCGCACTGGCCTGTTCAGGGTCGCACCAGATGTTGTTGTCACGACGTGAGGCGC
>NZ_JBHUDD010000091.1:0-1689 GCF_042677865.1 Lacimonas salitolerans
GGCAGGGGGCAGCGGAACTCTCCCCGACGCGCCTTGTTGAGGATGCCGCCGCGCAAGCGCGCCTTGATCACATGAAGTTCGGCCTCGCTCATTGTGCCTTTCAGGCCGAGCAGGAGCCGGTCGTTGAAACTTGCCGGATCATAGACGCCGTCTTCGTCCAGGATCAGGGTATCGGCAAGAGCGCAGATCTCCAGCAACCGCTGCCAGTCGGCGTTGTTGCGCGCCAGACGGGAGACCTCCAGACCCATCACGATCCCGGCGTGCCCCATGCCGACGTCGCTGACCAGCCGCTGGAAGCCCTCGCGCCAGGCCGCCGAAGCACCGGACTCGCCCTGGTCATTGTCGATGACGACAATCTGTTCGTCGCGCCAGCCAAGAGCGACCGCCCGACCGCGCAGCGCATATTGCCGCTTGGCACTCTCCGCATTCTCCATGACTTGCCGCATCGAGGATTGGCGGATGTACAGGTATGCGCCACGGTCAAGATGGCGCTGTTGAACCTTGAGGTGCATGTTCATGACGGTCTCCGATTATGGGTGTTCATGGCGATAGCTGCGAGAACGTGAACGACAGCATCCTGCGCGCCGTGCGCCAGGCAGGCGGCTGATGGCGGGTTGATCGGCTCGCGAGGGGTGCTTGTGGATGCGGTCAGTGCCTGAGCCCATCCCCACATGCCGCGTCTGAGGAAAAGGATGAGGCCGCTGCGAGCCATAAGCGGCAGCGCGTCGCCGAGCACTGCCCGGCGCAACACCTCGTACTGGGCGGTGCTTGCCGAAAGACATGTCGGCGCGGCGGCGGCGCCTAGCGGGTCGTTTTTTTTAGTGCCCGTTCGATGGTTCTGGGGTGGAGCTCGATATCGAGCTCTTGGCGGACCACTTTTGCCAGTTGCCGAGCGCGAACCGGCTCGCCCGGGATCAGCCGTGCCTGCAGGAACGCCAAGACGTCCTCGTCGATCTTGTGGGGGCCGCGCGGGCCCGGCTTTGCCGACACCAGTCCGGCGATCCCGGCGGTGTCGAAGTTCGCCTTGGCCTGGTAGTAGGTCGGCCTTGAAACACCATACTCCTCGGAGACCTCTGTCACCGACACCTTGTCGACGGAGACGCGGCGCAGCATCTCGTATCTGACCTGCACGGCATCGTGCGGATCGAAAAACTCGCTCCCATGGAACTTCGGATCGCGCACCTTGCCAGGTGCTGGATTGAAGGTGCCCTCTTCGATGAGGGCATCGGTCTTTGAGCGCTTGCTGCCGTACTTCGCGGCCATAGTCGGTTCCGGGGGTGAGATATGACTTGGTAGTAATTATATTTACGCCGCAATCTGACGTGACGTCAAGGTTATAACACCACAGGGCCCCAGAATATATCCTATTATTTGGGATAACTCCCCTCATCTCGCTATCCATGCGGCGTAATTCCCCTTACATTAGCGGCATAGTTCCCTTTACACGTATCGGCGTCACTATCGACCAATTTGCCCGAGAGGCGGCCGACCAGTTCGGCCAGAGCAATCAGATCAGCAAACCGCAGGAGTGCATCTCCGCCACCGATGACGACGTCTGGGTCTTCACTCGCAAGATCCGTCCATTGCGGGGGAACTGGCCAAACAGTGCCGTCGTCCGCCTGCAACAGAAGACGCTTGCCATGCCGGTTGCACCGCCTCCCGACACATAGCCTTCTTTGCGAAAACAAC